>NZ_CP029545.1:0-11217 GCF_003173695.1 Lactobacillus helsingborgensis | reverse complement strand
TTTACTTGTCTTACAGGCTACCAATTAGAAGAACAGGAATATTAGCAAAAACTTCATTATCAATCCATTGCTTCAATTGAGTAATTGATTCTTGAGCCAATTTTTTATCTGAACCCTTTAATTTATTAGCCAATTTTTCGGCAGTGACTAGCTTTTTTGCTATTTTCTCTTTAGAAGTATTAGTGATCATTTCTACTTCGGTTTTTATTAATGGTTTAAGAGATTTTTTATGACCATTTACATTGTATGTCCCGGTTAAAAAATTAGTCCAAAACTTATATTTGCCATTTTGCGACACAATATGAACTAAAGAACCATTTTCTACTGATATAGCGCGATCTATTTTGAATAACATGTTTTTAGCGAAAACTTTTTTAGCATGCTTCAAACTATATTTTTTAAGTAAGCCATTTTTTCTTTGATACAATCCGCCATCAGTAGTAGCTATATTTTTAGCTAACTTGAAAACATAGCCAGCTTTAGTCAGTTTGTTAGACCATGTTTTATCAGACACACCCTGATTATTGACTACAGTATTTGTATCGCTTACGTCAGCTGCTTTAACAGGCACATAATTACTGCTTGTTGCACTAAATATCAAGCTTGCACCAAAAACAGCTGCAAATGCTGCTATACTAAGTGATCTTTTCATTTTTACCCAACCTACTTTGATTTAATACCAGCCATGAGCTTGCCAAAATGCTTTAGCTTTTACCCAACTTCCACTATAACGTTTGTGAATATATATCGTAGCAGCTTTTTCTTGATTAGCTATACTATAGTCGCCATTAAGATATGCTTTATCTAACTGAAAGCGACCGTAATGCGTACCGTTAGAAACATAATAATTGTATCCTGATTCTCTCTTTGCAATCCAAAGTTTAGCTGAACGTTCTGCACTACTTAAACTATCATAATATTTTTTCTTAATACTTGCTGGTACACCATCATAAGGTCCGAACGCCTGAGGTCCTACTACGTTTTCTACAGAGCCAACATTTTGTGGCAAATAAATAGGCGTACCATTAGGTAAGGCTTTATCGGGATCGATATTATCATTTAAAGCTTCAACTACAGACAAATCTAAATTATTATTAATTGCAATTTGTCTTAATGAATCGTTATCATAGTTTGCTACAGGATTTATATCATATTTAGAAACAGGACTTTCTACACTATCACTTGTTGCCTCAGCTTTGACACTTGTTACCGCTAATGGAGTTGCAACTGTCGCAAAGGTTGCAGCAGCAACACCTAATCCAACAACATACTTAAATTTCATAATTAATTCTCCTATAAACGTATATTAAAATATTATAATGATATAATGCCTTAATAAATTAATATTTTAATATCGAGATTATATATCTTTAATTAATTTTATTCAATTATTTATACCTATAAAAATAGCCTAAGATAAAATCTTAGGCCTCACTTTTGTACTACTTAAGTAGTTCGTTAAGAATATCTTTGACGATATTCAACACATCTCGAATTGCGGTAATTACAAGATACAAAAGAATTAGAATTAGAACATCAGACACGTCTTTTCACCTCCTTTATGAGAAGCCAGTCAACTTCTCAAGATAGTGCACTAAACGCGCAGGATTATTTTACCAAATTTTTATTTTCATGATATAATTTTTATAGAATTAGATAACGTCAGACATGTTTAACTAAACGTGTAAGCAGGTTCAGTCACTTGCAAGACGTCTAAGGCGGTCCACAAGGATCGCTTTTTTTATATATTTATTTTTTATTCTCTTCTAACTTACCAACAACAGCTTGCCTAATTTAGCCCCTATTAGCCCCTGTGAGCCGTTTTTTCGCCCCCGGGTATACTTACACCTGATTTTCCACCAAATGGACGACTTCCTAGCAAAAATGACTGTCCCAATTTTTTAAAAGTAAACAAAATCATTCCTCAACTATTTTGCCTACTTTTATTTTTTACCCCCCCGCTCTCCATTACATCTAAAGTGAACCTGGCATTCAGCGGAGCTAAAATACGGTTTTTGATACGATCTTTGCCTTTAGAAGAATGCTGCTCTACCAGGATTTGTAACAATCCCAATGTGGGACTGTCAGCTCCCTTTCACAAACCCAGATGAGGCTTTTGGCTCTACACCAATATTCACAACAGTCCCACGGTGGGATATTTCGCAAAAAAAGTGCTAGCAGGCAGCTGCTGTTAGAAAACGCTTGGCACCGCCAAGCTCTCACCTTACGTTAAGTAAGTGATAGCAGTTTCCCTTATGCTCTTTCCTAGGAATTTGTGAAATTCCAAGGTACAAGCAATAAAACAACTTTTTCCAAACAAATAAACAGCCACAAAAAACCAGGTCAATCTCTTACAAGTAAAACCAAAACACTACTCAACACCCTAACCTACACCTAAACCATAAAAGACTGCTGAGCCAAAATCTACTACGCCAGTTGCTCCACCTAAACCTAAAACAAGATCAAACAATTAACCTAAACTGCCAATTACTGCTCATGGCAGTGGGCAGACTGGCCCCATAAGGTAACTAACATAACCGCAAAGCGGTTAGTTAGGTAATTTCCCCTTGCAATAAGGAGAAGAAACTATCTAACTAACCGCTTTGTCGATCGTTGGTTACTAATCTGGCCACAAAGGACCAGCATACATTTAAGCTAAAAAACGCCCTGCACAGTAGCCGAGCCGTTGTTTTTTGTCGCTCCAAAATATGATCTGAAGGTCTGGGCAACGCCATATGCTAACCCCAGCCAATAGTACCTCGTACTATGTTCTGTCCTTGCTACTGCCGTATGTTCCACTGCTGCCTGCTCGCCTTACGCATGAGTAATTCTGACCAGACAGTAGTCGTCTGTACCGCCCTGACCTGGTTCGCTTAACTGCTGGTCGTCACCGCCACTTGCCCCACTGCCTTCGTTACTGGCTTTCGGAAATAGATTTATTACTTGAGATGGCTCTATTAAACCTGTCCCTTTTTACAACTTTGTCCTGTTGGTTTGTTTGATAACGGAAAAACCTCCGAACTAATTTCTCACTAGCTCGAAGGTTTTAACTTTAATCTCTTGAATTCTAACTTAGATTTGTTATACTAAGTTATGAATTTTCAAAGACTAAAGCTAATTTTCGTACTCGTCCAAAAGTGTTGAATTAGCTTTTTTCTTTGCCTTTTATTGATTTATCAATAAAAGGCTTTTTTTATTTTTCTGATGTTAAGCATAACATAAAATTTAAGAAAAACAGCAAAAAATTTTATTGAGAAGTCAATTCTCCACTCTTTTACATAAATTAGGTTGAACAATTGACCAACTAATTCATACAATAAAACTAAAAGTAGCAAAAAAGGAAAACTGTGCTATGCAAAAAACAATTAAACAACTAGCTGATGAATTACATGTTTCAAAACAAACTATTCGTTATCACCTAAAGTCTTTACCGGTAAATTTTACCGGTAAAGACAACAAAAATCGCATAACCGTAAATGCAATTGGTGCAAGACTTATTAAAGAAAAAGTGGTAAACAAAAGCGGTAATGTTACCGGTAAAAAAGTGCAACAAAAAAGCTCTTTACCGGTAAACGATAATGAGCAATTAAAATTATTATTACAACGAATTGACACGTTAGAACAAACATATCATGAGCAACTCCTCAGCAAAGATCAAGAAATTGCCCGTTTACACGATACACTTGATCAAACACAAAAATTATTAAATCAATCACAGCAATTACAATTAATGGCTGAAAAGAAAATCAACAAACTCAAAGAAATTTCTTCTAACAAAACAAATAAAAGAGCAAGCCGTAAAAAAGGCTGGTGGCATTTAATTATCAATCGTAATGACTGAGCTTTCAGTTTTAATATTAAACATAAATAATCTGATCAAATTTATTTTTATTTTCTGAATGTATCTGATGGCTAACAAACAATACTGTAATATCAGGCTGACTTAAAAAATCATTTTCAACCTTGAGAGCACTATTTTTATCTAAACTACTTGTAGATTCATCAAACAAGAATATTTCTTTTTTACGTAGTAAGCCTCTAGCTAACGCTAAACGTTGCTTTTGTCCACCCGACAAACTAGTACCTCCTTCTCCCACAGATGTATCAAGTTTTTGCGGAAGTTGATTAACAAAATCCAATAAATCTGATTTTTCTAAAGCAGCAGTAAGCTCTTTTTTAGTAAATTTCTGTCCTAATTCTAAATTATAACGAATCGTATCATTAAACAAATATGGTGACTGATCAACATAGATTACCTTATCCCTGATTGCAGAATAACTTATTTTCTGCATTTCAAGTTTATTCAACCGCAAACTTCCACGATACTCTCGCAATTGACCTGATATTAATCTAAGTAATGTACTTTTACCACTACCGGAATCTCCACAAATTGCTACTTTTTCTCCTGCAGTTATCGAAAAAGTTAAGGGTTCAGCAAAAACACTTTTGTTATCTTGATACGAAACTTGTAATTCTTTAGCATCAACATCTATTGGATCACTTATCTCAGCATATTTATCTACTCTAACATTGTTTGAATTATTAATGGTATTGGTATTTTCATTTAAATGATATTTTTCAAATACTGGGTCAAGTGAACGTAATTCTGTCAAAATTGGTGCAGCCGCTGCTAAGGAGTTGAACACATTAAAAGATAAATTCGAAGCTGATGAAAAAACTCCAATAGTTACCATATGTCTAAAAATCAATAAACCCGTCCATAATAATATAAGCATTTGGGCAATAATATTGGATACTTGCGCTATACATGTAGCAAAAGTTGAGATTTTTGCTTGATGAACTTTTACTTTAATCATTTTTAACATAGATGCTGTAATTCGACGTTCTAATTGATACTCTACACCAAAAACTGATAACGTCGAAAAGCCTCTTAAGCAATCATTAATAATATCTAATACATTTGCATTTGCTTTAGTCATTGACAGATTACTAGTTGCCAATTGCTTTCTAACTAATTGGGGTAAAAAAATTGTCAAAACTGTCATTAACAAAATTAATGGTACAAAAGTCCAATGGAATTTAATTAAAGCAATAATAGAAAATAGTGGATCAGTAATAATTTGAATTGACTGAAATAAATTACCAAATCCATTTCCTTCAATTAGGTTCATATCATTGGTTAACCAAGATGAATAAACACTAGTGTCATACTCATTAAATTTTTCTACAGAATACTTTGAAATATGCGAAATAATATCCTGTTTTACATGTAAGCTCAAAAGCTGAATTACTTTTGCTTGTTCAACTAAATTTAAAAATAAAAAGACTGTCATTACAACAAAAAGTAATATATTTAGCAATATATAAGACACAAAAGCTCTAAAATCAAATTTAACTAAGCTATTTAAAATAAAAATATTAAAAATACTATTAGCTACTCTAAACAAAGAGCAAATCACTTGTAAAATAACTACCAGTAAAACACGCAAAGGCTCCTGTCTCACATATTTAAATAGATACTTCATTCGTTAATTTCCTTTCATTATTAAATTTTTAGATAATTCATGTTCCTGTTCATCTGTTAAGTAAAAATCTCTATTCTCACCATTCAATGCATGAAGATCTGAACAAATACTTCCAATTTGTCCTACACCATAGTCCCAACAATTTGTAAACCCAGTTTCATCAAAGAAATCTAATACACTTCTTGATTCATCATAAGACGACACTAAATCAAATTCTATCAACATATTAATATCATTTTTCAACTTAGTGGACTTAACAACCTGGTTATAATCGTTCAAGAAGTCAATTACGCTATTTCTGCCATGACAAATGTTAGATTCAAGCTCAATATAGCCATGTATACAAAATTTATAAATATCATTTAAAGATCTTGCTGCAAAACTATTATTAGTAAGTCTAACAGCTCTTATAAGTGCTATTCCTATTCCACTAGCTCCTTCGCACCATGAGTATTCCAGAGTATCGGTACCCAATAATTTTATTCTGTTTAAATTCTTCATCATAAATTGATCTATTTCATTTAAAATTTCCAAAGCTTTATTTTGAAAATTATATTTTTTAAAATATAATCCTGATACCAATAAAGAATAGGCTTCTCCAGCCAAGCCATGAGCAAAATTTATTTGATTAAAATTGTTTGATTCTATTACATGTACCTTTTTCAATTTCATATATAATCTTTCACCCATTTTCTTGGAATAACTAAAAAGATTTTCATTATTTTGGCAAATTAATGTACGAATTGCTGTATATAATTTCCCAGATATTCCCAAGGCAAAATCAATTTTATGATTATTACAATTTTTTTCCATAGATAAGAAAGCTGTAACTACTTCCTTAAGCTGATTTTTCGTAATTTCATTACGTAAAAAATTATTTCCAGCTTCCCATAGCACTCCAGTATATCCAAATAAATAGCTATCATAATATTCATATTTTTTAAGTGAAGTTAAGCCTGCAACTATTGATCTCCACTTATAATTATTCAAATTAATTGAATTTCCTTTAAAAACATTTATTCCAACAGACCCACTTTGAATTGAAATTGGGCTTGTCATAGTTCCAAAATTTGTAATATTTTTCATATGCTTTGCTAAACCATATTCAGAATATTTAGTTTCTATGGGCAATACTTTTCTTTCAATTGTATTTTTTAACAATGAAATTTTCTCTTTTTTACTAAAATTTTCAAGTGAATACTTTTTACAGTTATCAAAAGTATTTAATTGTTCTGGATCATATTCATCATTAGATAAAATTATATTAAGCAAGTATTTTGCTAAATTAATTATTTTCATTTCTTCAGGATTTAGTTTTTCTGCAATAACTAACTGTCTCATTAAGCAAACAGCACCGTCAAATAAATTATTTGCATGATATTTTGGAACTCTATTAAAAATAATAGTAATAACCGTCACAGCTAAAGAATACACGTCTTCTATTTGTGTTTCGTAACCTTCTTTTTTATAATCCGGAAGATAAAACCTAGTTTGTGCTTCTCGTTTTTGCGGAGTATTTACCGATGCCATGTATTCTAAATCTACTAAGTAGCATTTTTGATTTGAATAAATAAAGTTTGTATTAGTTAAATCTCCTATAATTATTCCTTGTTTATGTAGGCTATAAACAGTTTTAATAAGTGAGCGAATAACTTTCTCCTTGTCCTCTATCTTTATATTTATCAATTGTGGCCCACTTATAAATCTCATTATTTCAACTAGTGTTTTTCCTTGAGAAAATGTTTCAATAAGTTCGGGAATATATGGGCTTTTATTTAATACTTTCATATACTTTATTTCATTATTTAACAATTGCTTCGCACTAAGCTTTTTTGGATTACTACCTACCAATTCATTAGCAGTTTTCATAACGATTGGAACATCATTAATAGTAATACCTTTATATACACCACCTTTGTTTTTTCTAGATAAAATTTCAGAAAAACGATATTTATTCAATTCAGGACAATATACTTTTTTATCCTTATATTTATTTGCTTTAAACGGCCAACTAGTACCTGGTAACATATGGAATGACTTGGTTCTATCATCTGGAATTAGTTTTCCCGTAGGTAATCTAACCAAATCGATTATTTTATTATGCTCTTTATCTCGACAAGTCATCTTTTTAAATGCACCATATCTGAACTGCACACAACTATTTTTAGGTAGTTGAAAATCTGTAAATATCTTTGGTGCAGAATATCTTTGTAATGCTTTATCTAATTTGAAAACAATTAATTTAAATTCTTCAACATTTTTAGGATAAAATGTCATAAATTTATTTGCTTCTGTAACAGATGCATGCGTATCCGATAGCATTTCATATACTTGCCTAGATCTAGCAACCTTAAAGGCACAATTTTCAATACTCAATATTTGTGAAGAAATCAAAAAAACATCTTCTATATCTTTCGATTGAACTGAAAGATGACCTTTCCAACCCGAGTCTGGAACGTCACATTCAATTGGATTAAAATAAATCCAAACATCATCATCAATCACTTTGTAATCTTTAAAATTCATACTTTTAACTAATTCTGTAAATTTATCACTGCTCCGTATCTTTTTTTCCAATTGAATAAAATTATCCATTTATTTATCTCCATAATAAAAATAAAAAAGCCAGTAACATTACAAAAGTATTAAGTAATATACTGGCTCCTATATTATTTCTTTTCCGTGTATCCACAAGTAATCAGACAAGTAAAAGCTTGCTTAGTAAGTGCATTAGGTAATGAGTCCAAGTCTTGAATAGTGCTTACCGAAACGTTCTCCATACTTTCTCACCTCCTTTCTTGTATAAGTACATAATTAATAATGTCGATATCTATATTTCCAAATTTCATCACCATAAATAATACTTTTCATGTTATCGTCTCCTTCAATAAATATTTCTCATCTTTTATTGGTTGCTTTTAGGGTGAACAATAATGATAATAACCGTACGTAATAAATCACTCATGATTTTTCTCTTTCCTTTTCAATTTAAGTTTTAATATCTTTTCTTTTGTAGTTAATTTTTTTTCTGAGGTAGATTTTTCTATCTTCTTTAGAAAAATTCTCTTATTAATTTGTTCAAAATCGTTTATCAGTCATAGTTCTCACTCGCCTTTCCTATTTGTTTGTGACTCTAATATATGACCTTGAGCAAAAAAAAAATAAAAGTGGCATATTTGCTTATAAAAGTCAAATATGCCATTTTCTATTATTCTGTTATCTTCAAAAACTTTGACAATTCATTTCCGTATGATGTCATTCCAGTCAATTTGATATTTTCAATAATCAATTTACATTTTTCTAGACTTGCTTTATCATGCCGCACATGATAATCAATTAAATCTTCTACAAATACCAATACATTTTTATAGAAAAACAATTCTGGCGTAACAATGATTTCATTGGCATTCTTTATAAAAAATTCTAGACCATCATATCGTTTATTCTCTACACAAATAAAAAGTAAGTTTGAAATCATAGCTAAAATTAACGATTGCAGTTCTACATCATTAGTTCCTTTAAATTGCTGCAAAATTCGTTTAGTAATCAATAAGTTGCTGTCTAAATCATATAACTCCATGAAATTAGAATACAATTCTGCGTTAGTTTCATTAAAGTTAACGATACTAAAAATCTTGTTTTTCAATTTGCTTTTGATTTGTTCGTCTAAGCTCTTAAGATCATCATTCAATAATGCTATATACGCTGTAATGAACATTAACTGCTCATCTTTATCTGGTAAATCGCTGTCTTTTATCAAATGACTTATTTTTTCCAAATCACTCTTAGATCCTTGATAATATGCCTCAGTTATTAGCTTATCTACTTCTGATTCCTGATTCTTAACAGATTCCTCCCTACTATCCAAGCTATTCACAAAACTTACTATTGAGACTTGATTATTACGTAGTATTCCAAGCAAATCTTCAGCTGAGATCCGACTTAAATTCTTTTCTACTTTTGCATAGAATGATGGGCTAACTATATTTCCTACCCATTCTTTTTGAGTCTTTTCATGCTCTATCCGATATTTTTTCAACAATTCTCCAATAGTCATAAAGCTCCTCCTATCTATTGCCTGTCAAATATGCCATTTTTATATTTTTAATTATAGTCTAAATATACTTATAGATAACAATAAGCATAGGAGAAAAATTATGGACGTTTTTTTAAGAAATAAAAATTATCGTAAATTTTCCATTGCAGGATTTCTATCCAGTGCAGGAAATATATTGTTTTATTTAGCATTCATGACTTATGCCAGTAAACTTCAAAATTATGCTTTAGCCTTATCATTAATTTCAATTACTGAAGCTATCCCTGATCTTTTAGGAAGCGTTGCTGGCTATATTGCAGATAGAACTCAGAATAAATTTAAAATGATTACTTGGCTAGCAGTCATTCGCTTTATTTTATACATGCTAGTAGGGTTTCTATTTACCCGAAATAACATTGCCGGATGGAATTTGGTATTAATAGTTATTGCAATTAACTTTATTTCTGATTTATCTGGATCATATTCCGGTGGCTTAGAAACTCCAATAATTGTTAATTTAGTAAGTGAGGAAGAAGTTGCTGAAGCCGAAGGATTTACGGGCGGCGTATCATCTATTTTACAAATGCTGGCACAATTTGCTGGATCGGGTTTATTACTATTTATGTCTTATTCTGGCCTAGCAGTAGTCAATGCCCTAACTTTCCTAATTGCTGGTTTAATTTTTGCCAATGTCGGTCATAATTATTATAAAGTTCATTCAGAAGCAACCCAAGAGGCAGTCAATAATCAAAACTTTTTTAAAACTATGATTAATTCCTTTAAGCAGCTCAAGAAAGAAAAAGGCATTTTTACAATACTAATAACTATTGCACTTTTAAACGGCGTACTTGGTGCACTAGAGCCCTTGATCTCAATTATGATTGCTGCTAATAAGACAACCATGATTATTGGCACATTTTCTTTTACAATCGCACTTTTTGGTGCCATTGGTTCAATCGGCGCAGCAATTGGAAGCATTTTAGGTACTAAGTTATTTAAGAGTACTTCTTTATTAATCATCGCCTTAATAGATACTATTTTTAGCGCTGGAATGGTTATAACTATTTTTAGTAAGAATATCATCCTTTGTATGTTTATGTTCTTCTTTCTAGCCTTTTTTGCAGGTACTGCTAGTCCTAAACTTGAACAATGGATTGTTACCTCAGTTGATCGTACAATCTTATCATCAACAATCGGTGCAGTTAATACCATTCTAATTGTTACCAGTCCTCTTGTAACAGCGGTAATTTCTACTATTTCTGCGGCAACTAGCGTTTATTATTCTCTAGGAACACTATTAATCGGAAGTATAATTGTTTTTGGTGTAATTCTACATATAATTCGTAAAACAAATTTGGATAAACAACCAGTAGAAAATTAGCATTAATTAGCCATAATTACGACTATACCAGTGGCAACTTAACATAATGTACATTAAGCGAAGTTGCTACGAAACTTAGTGCTACAAGGCTTCAAACTGCAGCAAAAAAATGTTTGTGAATTTGAAGCCGTATAGCAAAAGGGAAGACTGATTTAACAGCCTTCCCTTTTTTCATTACCTGGTAATTTCACAATTAGACCAATTGCTTCATACCAGCTTATTTGTTACTTTTAATCTTTAACTTTAAATTGCTCCGTATGCTTCGTAAATTAATAAGAAAATCACTTTGATAGCAGCAGTAAATTAAAAACTTG